>NZ_JARVSA010000006.1:0-2028 GCF_030209415.1 Plantibacter sp. lyk4-40-MEA-4 | reverse complement strand
GGGCGATTGGCGCAGCGGTAGCGCGCTTCCCTGACACGGAAGAGGTCACTGGTTCGATCCCAGTATCGCCCACCACAGAAAGCCCCTGGACCCCCGGGGGCTTTCCTCGTTCGCGTGCACCTTGCCCGCCCCGCGCCAGGCAGCCCGGTGACGCCGTATTTCCGCCTGTCGAAACGCCCGCGAGCACCCCTCGGGTCCCTGAGCCTGTCGAAGGGCACCCGGGGACTCTCACGAGTCCGGCGCCGTTCCTCCTGTCCCTGAGCCTGTCGAAGGCCACACGGAGCACTCCGCAAATCCGGCACCCTTCTCCCGGTCCCTGAGCTTGTCGAAGGGCACACGAGCCACCTCACGAATCCGGCGCCCTTCTCCTGGTCCCTGAGCTTGTCGAAGGGCACACGAGCCACGTCACGAATCCGGCGCCCTTCTCCTGGTCCCTGAGCCTGTCGAAGGGCACACGAGGACCCTTCCGCAACCGACCCTCACTCGGCATCTGGAATGCCAGTGATGCTGACGCTTTGCCGACGCTACGGTCCCGGCCATCTTCCCGCCGGCCGAGCGCCAGGCGCTGTCCCGTCGGTCGACGTGTGCGGCCCTCGCGATGGCGACCCGGATCCCGGAGCGGACGATCCAGCGTGCGACGAACGATGCCGAGCGCCTTGTGGACGAAGCGCCGGCCGTGCTCGAGTCACTCGAGGCCGGGCGCATCTCGGCGAGGCACGCGCAGGTGATCACCGACCAACTCTGCGACGTCCCTGCCGCCGGGCGGGCGGTGTTCCTCGAGCAGGTGCTCGTCATCGCCGAGCGCACTACGGGCGCTGGCCTCCGCACGAGTGCCCGGGTCTTGCGCGAGCGGCTCCATCCCGAGTCCATCACCGCCCGCGTGGTCCGCTCCGAGGCCGACCGACGGGTCGAGTTCGAGCCGGCCGCCGACGGCATGGCCTGGGTGCACCTCTTGACCACGGCGCCGATCGCGCAGGGCATCGCCGAGCGACTCAAAGCAGCCGCCGCAGAAAGCCGCGCCGCAGGCGACACCCGCACCTGCGCACAACTCCAGGCCGATGCCCTCGCGGCCCTCGCGCTCACCGGCGTGACCCCCGACGACGTCATGTCGAGCCCGGTCCTCCCGCACCCGATCGAGGTCCAGGAGCACATCAGGCCCAGGGTCCACATCACGGTCCCAGCGCTCAGCATGGCTGGCATCTCCGACGCCCCGGCCACCCTGGACGGCTACGGCCCCATCGACCCCGAGACCGCAGCACGGATCGCGGTGAACGCGCCCAGCTTCACCCGGATCTTGGTCCAGCCGGAAACCGGCGCGGTCCTCTCCGTCGGCCGGCATCAATACCGCGTTCCGGCCGACCTCCAACGGGCAGTGCGGTTACGGGACGGCACCTGTCGGGCACCGGGCTGCGGGAGACGGGCTCGAGCGTGCGATCTCGATCATTCCGTCGCCTGGGAGGACGGAGGCACCACAGATGTCGGCAATCTCGCCTGCCTGTGTCGACATCACCACCGCATGAAGCACCTGCCGGGGTGGAACCTCGACCATCAGCCGGGGGGGGTCCTCGAGTGGACGACACCCGACGGCAAGCAGTATCGGACCGAGCCAGATCCTGCACCATTCTGACCCCGCCGACGAAGGCTCCTTCGTGGGCACGTCGACAGGCTCAGTGACCGGGAGAGGTGTGCCCGATCCGTCTCGGTCGCTGAGCCTGTCGAAGGGTTGCTTGTGGGCACTTCGGCAAGCTCAGTGACCAGGAACAAGCTCAGTGACCGGGGAGGGCCGCCGGGCCGCTCTGGTCCCTGAGCCTGTCGAAGGGTGGTTCGACCCTGGACGCCGACGCGCCGGGCGACATCGATTTTCAGCCCGATTTTTCCGCGGAACATCAAGGGTTGGGCCGACTCGCCCGCGCCGAGGTGTCAACGAGCACCCTCAACATCGGCTAGAGTTTCCAAGCACCCGGAAACGGGATGCAATGCGGATGTGGCGCAGTGGTAGCGCATCACCTTGCCAAGGTGAGGGTCGCG